>NZ_NSGI01000023.1:0-1444 GCF_002295155.1 Kocuria sp. WRN011 | reverse complement strand
CGGCCCTTCACAGATGAGCGTGGGTAGGCGTCTTCCGCCACGGCCGGTGGCCACCGGCGGCGAGCAGGGCGCGTAGCCGGTAGTTGTCGAAGTTGCGGAAACCCCGAGCGACCCGGCGCATCGTCTCGATCACCCCGTTGATCGCCTCTGTCGGCCCGTTCGAGGCTCCGGCGGTGTCGAAGTAGGCCAGGATCGCCGACCGCCATCGCTGCAAGGTGCGGCCCAGCCGGGCGACCTCCGGGATCGGGCAGGTCGGGAAGGCCCCCAGGATCTCGGCGACGAGCCGGCGTCCGGCTTCGGGGCGGGCGTGGTAGACGGCACGCAGCTTCTGGTAGCAGTGCCAGGCGAGGGTGACTTCATAGTGCGGGTCCCCGGCCTCGAGCTTCGCGTTCAGGCGGGTGATCTGCTTGGGAGTGAGGTGCTCGGCGCCGATCTGCAGGGTCCGGCGGATCCCGTAGAGCGGGTCTCCGGCCCGTCCGCGGTGACCCAGGGTGTCCTGTTGCACGCGGCGACGCACCTCGTCGACGACTTGGCCGCCGAGCTTGACCACGTGGAACGCATCGAGCACCGTGATGGCCTCCGGGAGCTTGTCGCGGATGGCATTGGCGTAGCCGTGGAACGGGTCCAGCGTCGCCGTGCGGATCCCGCTCGTGAAGGTCGGCCCTTGCTCGGAGAGCCAGTGGCCGTAGGCGGCCCCGGTACGGCCCTTGACCAGGTCCAACAGTCTCGCCCGAGGCCGGCCGTCCTCACCGCGGGAGTGGTCCACGATCCCGGTGACCAGTCCGGTGCCGGGCGGACCGACGTGGCGCCAGACGTGCTCGTCGACACCGAGAGCGTCCACACCGGTCAGCCGCTCCTGCGCGACCAACTGGTCCTCGATGACCGGGGCGATGGCATCCCAGACGGTGTTCCAAGCGACCCCTAGCATCTCAGCCAGGGCCGAGACCGCGATGTCGTGGGAGCGCAGCTGGGCCACGGCCCAGGCGATCGCGCGGGTGGTGAGCTTGCCCCGCGGGGCCGCCAGCTCGTGGAGCTCACTGAACGTCGAGATCTCGCAGGCGTCCTCGAGGCAGCGGTAGATCCGCTTGCGCCAGCGAACCCGCACCGGCACCCCAGCACAGGGCAGGTCGTGCAGGAGCACCTTCCGGCGGCCATGACCGGTGGCGAGCACTGCGCAGGAGGGGAAGCCCACCAGGGGCGGCACGGTCTCAACCACCACGGTGAACTGGCGCGCCCCGCGTTCCACGGCCAGGACGTGGACGTCGGGCAGGTCGAAAAGCGCGCACGCGGGCGCGCAGATAGCATGAGACACGTCGAGGCCTTTATGGATCAGGTTGCTTGGTCGCTACCCATCCTGGAGGCCTCGACCTCTACCCAGACCCCACAACACGCGCTCCGAAACGCCCCCACGCACCCGGCTACCCATGCTCATCTGTGAAGGGCC
>NZ_NSGI01000022.1:0-1446 GCF_002295155.1 Kocuria sp. WRN011 | reverse complement strand
GGCTCTTCAGAGTTGAGTGTGGGCGCGCCGGTGGTGCGGGGTAGCTGGGGATAGACGTCGAGGTCCTCGATGATGAGCGGACTCTTACCTCTGCTCGCACCAAGGACCTCGACAATGCTTAACCATAGTTGCGTATGCCCTGACGCGCTCGATCGCTGCGACCGATGCGATCTCCTCCTCGACTTCCCCGGCCTCCACCTGGTCTCGGTCACGCAGGCTCCCTCGGGCCTGGTGCTCGAGGTGGAGTCCTGCGTTCCGGTCCAAGGCTGTCCCGGCTGCGGAGTCATCGCTACTGGTCACGGCCGTGTGGTGGTCGAGGTGATTGATGCGCCCTGGGCGGGTCGGCCGGTGCGGGTCCGATGGCGCAAGCGCCGCTGGATCTGTCACGAGGACGTTTGTGCGGTGGTCTCGTTCGTCGAGCAGGACCCGGAGGTCTGTGCGCCGCGCGGTCTGCTGAGCACACGCGCGATCCGGTGGTCCATCGGTCAGCTCCGGCGCGAGGGAGCGACGATCCAGGGCCTGGCCCGGCAGCTCGGCACGACCTGGAACACCCTCTGGACTCAGGTCCGCCCCGTCCTGGCCACGGCCGCTGACGACCCGGTCCGGTTCGAGAACGTGCAGGTCCTGGGCGTGGACGAACACATCTGGCATCACCGCGACCCCCGCCGGCGCGGTCCGAAAGAGCTCACCGGGATGGTCGAGCTGACCCGCGGACCCCACCCCACCGCCAGGCTGCTCGACCTCGTCCCCGGCCGATCCGGCAAGGCCTACCGCGACTGGCTGGACGAGCGGGGCGAAGGGTTCCGGAAGCGGGTCGAGATCGCGACGTTGGACCCGTTCCAGGGATACAAGAACGCGATCGATGACCAACTCGAGGACGCCACCTGCGTGCTGGATGCGTTCCACATCGTCAAGCTCGCCGGCGCGGCAGTCGATGACGTCCGCCGCCGGATCCAACAGGAGACCCTCGGCCACCGAGGCCGCAAGGGCGACCCCCTCTACGGCATCCGCCATGTTCTCCGCGCCGGGCGAGAACGCCTCACGTCTCGCCAGCAGACTCGCCTGGAAGCTGCGTTCACGGCCCATCCCGATCACATCGCGGTCGAAGTCGCCTATCGCTGCGCTCAGGACCTTCGGGACGTGTTCCACCAGCCCACGCCTGCACGAGGACGCCAGCTTGCCGAAAAACTCATCGCCTCGCTGCCGACCTGCCCGATTCCCGAGATCGCCAGGCTCGGAAAGACCCTGAGACGCTGGAAGACCGCGTTCCTGGCCTACTTCGACACCGACGGCGCGAGCAACGGTGGTACCGAGGCCATCAACGGGATCATCGAACTCGGCCGCCGCATCGCCCGCGGCTTCCGCAACTTCGAGCACTACCGCCTCCGCATGCTCCTCATCACCGGTGGACTCGACGCCTCACCCCACACTCAACTCTGAAGAGCC
>NZ_NSGI01000021.1:0-1469 GCF_002295155.1 Kocuria sp. WRN011 | reverse complement strand
CCCTCATTGTCAGACTGGTTGTGAGTCATGGTGGTCATGACCGGTGAGGGGGTTGAGATGCCGATTTCTGCTGGGTATACCGATGATGAAGTTCGTGATCTGGTGTTTGAGTACGTGGGGTTGGCTCATGGTGAGAAAGAATTATGGATGGATGAACGGGGGTTCTCGCGGGCTCGGATGAGTCGGTGGCGCAAAGCGATCTTCGATGGTGATCTCGACCGGGGATTGATTCCACGAGAGGGTAGCTCCATGACCTCTCCCAGCCAATGGCGGAAAATCTCCCACCACCGGGAACAGCGCGAGGCAGAGAACGAAGCGCTACGCGCGCGGGTGCGTGAGCTCGAAACCACGAACGAGGCGTTGGGAAAAGCTATCGGGCTCTTGCATCAGATCAACGAGCGAGAGCCCGATACGCCCGAGACGACCAAGCCCAACAGTTCCTCCAAGCCGAAAACGAGCTGATCACCACCCTCAGTACGGTGTTGGGTTCCCAACGCAAGGCGCTGGCGGTGGCTGGGCTCTCACGCTCGGCCTGGCACTACCGTCACCACCACCGACCCCCTCGGGCCGAACCGATCCCGCACTCACAACGGGACTACCCCTCCAAACTGAGCCGGGGTGAGCGTGAGGCGATCGAAGAACGCATCCTGGCCGGCTGGTCGCAGGGTGAGTCGGTGGATCATTCCTTCGCTAGCGCCTGGGACGAAGGGGTGATGCTGGGTTCACGGCGCAGCTGGTGGCGGATCGCACGCGAGTTGGAGGACCAAACGCTGCGGCCGAAGATTCCCACCCACACCGGTCAGAAGACCCCTCGCCCCGTCCCGGTGGTCACCGCCACCGCCCCGGGTCAGGCTTGGTCCTGGGATATCACCGACCTGTTCTCCCCGTGGCGTGGGATCGTGTTCAAGGCTTATAAGATCACCGATATCTACTCCCGCCAGATCGTGGGCTGGCGGGTGGAGGAACGCGAGGCCGATCGCCTCGCGGTGGAGATGTTTGCCGCAGCGATCGTCGAACACGGTGCACCCGAGGTCGTTCACGCCGATTCCGGGGCAGCGATGCGCTCTAACGCTTTACGGGCGGCCCTGACCGAGCACGGGGTACGGCTTTCGCATAACAGGCCCTACGTCTCCAATGACAACCCGTTTTCCGAGGCAGGGTTTCGCACCATGAAATACCGGCCTTCCTACCCACGAATCTTCCAAACCCTCCAAGCAGCCAGGGCTTATCTCACCGACTACGTGAAGTGGTACAACACCGAGCACAAACACTCCGGGATCGCGTTGTTCACACCCTCTCAAGTCGCCGACGGGTCATGGGAACAGGTATGGCATATCCGTGATCAGGCCCTGCAGGACTACTACCAACGCCACCGACACCGATTCCGCACCAGGCCCCGCACCCCCAAACCCGCGGACCTAGTCGGCATCAACCTCCCCACCTGACTCACCACAGCTTGACACCCTGCG
>NZ_NSGI01000020.1:0-1479 GCF_002295155.1 Kocuria sp. WRN011 | reverse complement strand
GTTCCACCGCGATGAGAGGGCATCTCGCAGATGCAAGTTTCCCACACGCCTGCTGCCGTGTCAGTTTCCTTCGACGAGCCGAACCTCATCGGGTCCGCCGGGCTGGTGCCGGTGATGGAACTGGCCGCCCAGGCCGGCCTGCACCAGCTGGCCGGAGGTCGGTTGAGCGTGCCGACCGACAAGGGCGCCAACGCCGGGGCGAAGGTCGCGGCCCTGGTGGCCGGGATGTGCACGGGGGCGGACTCGATCGATGACATGGCCGTGCTGCGCCACGGGGCGATGAAACGGGTATTCAATGCCTGCTATGCGCCCTCGACCCTGGGCTCGTTCCTGCGTGGGTTCACCTTCGGGCACGTGCGCCAACTCGACGCGGTCGCCTCCCGGTTCCTGGTGAACCTGGCCGGCCGGGCCCCGCTGCTGGGACGCACCGGCGCTGCCGGTGCGGATCCGGGGTTCGTTTATGTTGATGTGGACGACACGATCATCGAGGTCCACGGCTACCAGAAGCAGGGTTCCGGGTACGGGTACTCCGGGGTCCGTGGGCTCAACGCCCTGTTGGCCACCGCCAGCACCCAGACCACGGCCCCGGTAATCCTGGGTCAGCGGCTGCGCCGCGGTTCGGTCGGCTCCCCGCGCGGGGCCTCGAGGCTGGTCGGGGATTCGCTGGCCATCCTCAAGCGATTGGTGCCGGCGGCCGGCGCCCGGGTGCTGGTCCGGGCCGACTCCGCTTTCTATGGGCATGCCACCGTGGCCGCCGCGCTCACCGCCGGGGCGGAGGCGTCGGTGACCGTGAAGATGGACAAGGCCGTCAAGGCCGCTATCGCCGGCATCGACGAGAAAGCGTGGACCGGCATCAGGTACCCGCAGGCGATCTTCGACGAGGACACCGGCACCTGGACCTCCAAGGCGGAGGTGGCCGAGGTCCCCTTCACCGCGTTCACCTCAAGGAAGAAAACCGAGCGGGTCCCCGGTCGACTGGTGGTGCGCCGAATCCCCGAGCTGAACCCCCAGGACACGGACCAGCCGACACTGTTCGACACCCACCGGTTCCACGCCTTCTTCACCACCACCGACCCGGAGGTGCTGGACACGGTGACCGCGGACCAGACCCACCGGGGCCACGCGGTCATCGAGCAGGTCAACGCCGATTTGAAGGACAGCGCCCTGGCCCACCTGCCCTCCGGACATTTCGGGGCCAACAGTGCCTGGCTGGTCTGCGCGGTGATGGCCTACAACCTCACCCGCACCGCCGGGACCCTCGCTGCCGGAGAGTTCGCCCGGGCCCGGACCGGGACCATCCGGGCCAGGCTCGTGAATCTGCCAGCCCGGATCGCTTCCAGCGCCCGCAGGATCCGCATCCGCCTGCCCCAGGCATGGCCCTGGCAACAGGGATTCGAGCGGCTCTTCACCGCCGTCCACCCGCCACCGGCATAACCACCCGACCACCCGCCGGGCATCGGCACAACCGAAAGAACATCA